>NZ_CP121672.1 GCF_029714185.1 Halobacillus naozhouensis
GCGGGAATGTCTATTTTTTTACCCTTTTTTAAGCTCTTTGCTTCACTTCCTGGAGCAGCTGCTTTTTCCTCCACTCTCTGAAGCGCTCATAATCTCTTATTAAGCGTTCTTTATCGAATCCCTGTTCAGATAAGCAATTAAGAAGCTTGTCTGTAATCGCCATGTTTTCGCCTCTTTCATTCCATCGAACAGTACGCTCTGTAACTCCAGCAAGTAAAGCCAACTCATTAATATTAAGATTTTGCTGCTCACGGGCTTTCTCAATAGGGTTTTTCATGTAAACATTCCTCCTTATTTAAAATAAAACAGGGGAATAACAGCAACCCTTTCGGATCGTCCGTCATTCCCCCACAAATGAACGTTTTATAAGATTGAAAAACAAGATAGATTGATAGATTTTCGACAAAAAAGTTTAGAATTTCTAAGCTTTCCCTGTTTAATCTGAACTAGATATAGTGCATAATATAACTATCCGGAAAAGTTATCTATTTGAGAACATTTCCGTAAACATTGTATAATACAATAACGTGAATGAACCTTTATAAAATGATTTGCGGTCATTTAAAGGTTTCAAGGTGAGACTATTCAGCTGGTTGGGGAACCGTTAATATAGATTTAGGGGGATCTGAATCTATATATTTGGGCTGGATAGTCTCTTTATTTTTGCCTTTTTTTCACGCCTCGTATTATGTAAGTGTTTTATTTTCTTGCTTATTGTTATCTTATCAGAATATTTTTAGTGTTTTAACCTTTTGCAAGTAATTCAATAGTAACGAGCAAGTTTTTTAAAAAAATCGCATTTCACTTGTAAATTACTTGTTTGTATTGCTATTGTCTTCAATAAATTTGTCTAGATCCTCTTGTTTAACCCGCCATTCCCGGCCAAACTTAGAGCCTCTTATTTTACCTTCCTTTAGATAATTCCTAATCGTGTTAGGCCTCAACTGAAGGATTTCACATAAATCATCTATAGTTAGCATTTTACTCATAATGTAATCTCCCCTATCGCGATATTTTGTTTTATTATTATCGTTTATTAACGTATAGTAACATCTTACATCAGACATGTTTGGTAGTGCAACCATAATTAACCTACAATTCCAATATAAAAACCCCACCCGACTCACGGTTTTATATTTCACTCCTCATGTTGCTATCTTTAAAGTCGGGCATTTTTGTCACATTTGTCTAAATGAAAGTCGGGCATTTTTGTCACATTTGTCATCCAAACACAACCCTTTCCCGGCTTTTGAAAAAGGAAACGGAATAAATAATGGAGCGGTAGTAAAACTACTTATCTTGCAACACTGGAGGGCTTTTCTTCAGGAAAGGTACGGGTTGTATTTTTGAGAAAGATCACTCAAAAATCTCCACCCTTTTCACCTTGCCTTACGAAATTTTGGCGGTGCTTGGATATCGCCAAGCCGACATACCCAAAACGAGGAATTTCAGGAATCGGCTTGTTCGAACTATTATACCGCCAAAACCGCCTGTACTTTCGATCAGTAATATCTTGCTTTTACGGTTATGAAGTGACGTTCAGTTCGTGGGGTTCAGCCCCCACACGACTAGCCAATACCTCCACCCCAAAACAAGGGGGGAAGCAAGATCATTAAGTTTTTTTAAAAAAACCTCGCCCTACTCACGGTTTGGAGCGGTAAAAAAAGCAGCGGCTCATAAAAGCTGCTGCTTAATAGCTCACATTCTCGGAAAAACTAAGACAACTGCAATAATCCAAACAGAAAACACAAAGACTTCCATCAATCTATTAAAACGATATTGCCCGCGCTTTTCATCATCTTCTTCATACATCATAAAACGCTTGTAATACATTCCTTTAACGATCCCCACACCTACCATAACCACAGTTACAAAAATAATAAGCCATTGCATATCAGAAAAAATCATTTCTTCCCCTCCTTATAAAAGCTGCTGCAATTCGTAATTTTCAACGCTCCATTCCCCCTCGAAATGCTCTAACCATACTTTCATTTCATACTGTGAAACAGTTTTATTGCCTCCTACTGTTAAGGCCTGGTCAAAAACGATTGTTACCAGGGAAGAATCCTCGTCTATTCTGTTAAAATATGATTCTTTAATTTTTACACTTGATGAATATTCAGCCTCTATTTTCGATATTTCATAGCTCTCCGTTGTTTTCTGTACTTCCTGGAGCTTTGACCTTGCTTTCCCTTTAACTTGCTCTAAGAGCTTCCCTTTAACGTCTGAAGCGGTCTGATTATCAAAAGTAAACATGGTTTTCACAAATTTCTCTCCCATCACTTTTAATTTTTCATTGTTTTCCTTAGAGGCCTCTAGTTTGGATTCTAAGCGCTCTTTTTCTTTCTGAAGGTGTTCCCCTTCGCTTTGGGCCTCTCGTACAGCAGAAGTTAGGAGAACGTTAAATACAAGGGATATAATCAGTAATGCCCCCGTAATGATTAAAGCTAAGATCTTCTTATTCATTTAAAATATCCTTCCCCTCGGATTAAGTTTCCGGCCGTTTTGGTGGAGCTCTAAGTGCAAATGTTCCCCGGTGCTGCTTCCGGTAGTACCGCAAAGTCCTATCTGCTGCCCCTGGCTTACTGTTTGCCCTGGCTTTACTGATATATCCGACAAGTGAGCATATACCGTTATGAGGCCGTTTCCATGATCTATATATATACGCTGTCCGAATCCTACACTATGATTACTAGGATTCTGCCACCCTGCGCGGGTTACTGTACCGGACTTAACAGCAACGATAGGCGGGTTTGATCGGTTACAACTGAAGTCTGTTCCGAAATGTGTGTTTGGTAATCCTGTAAAGGGATCTATCCGTGTTCCGTATTCTGAAGTGATCTTTGTATCTATTGGTTTTATGAATCCGTAACTGTTAGGATCCGCTCCAACTGCAACCGCTGATCCTTCAAAATACCGCAATACGTTCTCGACATAATTAATATCACCGTAACGATCCCACCCTGTTTTTTCTTCCATCATGGCAGAAAAGGCAGCTGCAACCTCTTTAGAATAACCGCCCCTCTCCAGGGCATAAGGGATAAAACCTCCCCCGAAATTATAAGCCTGGAGAGTCAATTTAATATCTCCTTTAGCTTTTTTTAGCATCTTCGAGAAATACTTAACCCCTGCATCAATGCTTACAATAGGATTCTGAATAGTGTTAGGGGGCAATCCCAGGCTTTCACTTGCTTGCATAGGATCGCCACCCCTGCCCCCGCTTTCTTGCATCATTTTGGCTAGTAAAATCTCTGTATATCCTGCAACTCCGTACTGCTCCGCGTATTTTCTAACTAACGGCTCATATCTTCTAACCTCCTGGGAAACTACCGCTTTACCTCCCACGCCTCCCTCTGGTAAAACTGAAGTGCTTTGATGTTTTGCGAATGGAGCAAAAACTAATAGGAGCGGCAGCATGAGAAGAATTGGAACCACAATCACTAACAAACGCCAATTCCTAACCAGGAAGAGACCTATTCCTACATATCCCATATGTTAATCCTCCCGGTTAGCGTATTGTTCCTTGTATGCTTTAGGATCAATAATTTTCATTTCTTCCGGTGTATGGTCTACATGGATATGAACCCGGTTATTCCCTACAACATAAATTCCCTGTCCTTTTTTGGCCTTCAATAGAACTTCTTCTTCTTGCTCTGATAGCTTCATAACCTTCTTTTCTTTTATGTCGTCTATATCTGTTGAATCCAGGCCTAGAATCATTTTGCAAAGAGAATTCCCTATTATGGCCTTACCGTAATTCCTGTGGCCTTCAATAGCTGACAAGTAATCCTCTAGCTGTTGTGTCGCTACTGTAGCACCGCCCTTATACTTACGGATCCGCTTATAGATCTGAAAAAGGAATTTCATAGCTTGGGGGTTATCCGGATCGGCCATTATATGGGCTTCATCCACGTATAACCGCTTTGTTCCTTCTCCCTGGGTGATTTCATCCCACAAGTAAGATAAAACGTTGTACATAGCCGCCTGTTGTGAATCTGACTCGTTCTCCAGGTCCTTCAAATCAAAACAAATCAAATCGCTGTTTAGATCCACATTAGTATGACCGTTAAATAAGCGGCTGTTTGAACCATGAACATACATCCATAAGATCTCTTTAAATGGTTTTAATTCCGGGTGCTCTTTTATGTTTATCATGTCGTAAAAATCCTCTAAGATTGGAAAATCAGTTGATTCATAAGCTTTTAAATCAGTATCAAAGTCAATTCCTTTAGATTCATAGGTTGCTAGTAAATAACGTTCAATGAGTGAGTTTTCATGAGGGGATATGTCTTTTTTAATGAGTTTGAAAAAGATCTTTAACCGCTGGATTTTCTGATAAAGCAGCTGTGTTTCATTCTCGAAATCATCACCCTCCGTGTCTATATCTCCCCTATCCTGGTAATGTCTAATTTCTAAGGGATTGATTAACGTTTTACTCATTACGGAAAGGCTTATAACCTGGCCTCCTAATCTTTTAAAGGCTCTTGCAAACTGCCTTTCTGGATCTATAGCAAGGATCTTAATTCCTTGCTGATAATAGCGGATCATATCTTTCAACATGTAAAAGGTCTTTCCTTTACCTGTTTGACCTATAGCAAACTCATTATGCGAATCTAAGCTGTACTGATCCACTACAACTAAGGATCCTGTTGTCATATTTTCACCTTTAATTACGCCTGTTGAATGAAATATTTCTGATTCATCATAAGGAAAAAGGCTTGAAGCCGCTTCAGCATCCATTGTTCTATATGTCCATTCCGGTAAAGTATTATCGGTTGTCGGCAGCATGGATTTAAAAGCCGGGAGCATTTGATTTTTTGGTGTGTAGCCTTTTAACCCTTTTCTTGATAGGATCCCTTCAAGCTGTCTTTCCATTCTTTCTAATTTCTCCAGGGAATCCGCTTGTAAATGTAAGTACATATGAACTTGAAATACCTTTGAAGTACCCCCGGACTGAAGTTTTCTTAACAACTCTCTGGAACTGTCTAGCTGCTGCTCGGTCTCAATTTCCCTTTCTGGTGTTAAGCTCCTTTTGCCTTTTAATCTTACGTCTAAATCCATAATGGAGCGATTAAGGCTTTTAATCATAGCTGTAGGGGAAGCAGGCTCTAAATGAGTGCTAATTGAAAGGTTATCTTTGAATCTATACAATTCTGTGAGCCAATTCCCCCGCCTCACTCCAGGGAAATCAACTACACAAATAGTTTTCGAGAAATTCTTTCCTAACTGTAAATAATCAATATCCTCATGGATGTGAGCGGGAGCTATTGAATCACGAATGGTTATTTCATCTTGCTTCTCCCCTAACCAGGCCTCTACATCTGTTTTTTGATCTTGTTTGGTGAATAATTTTGGCATTTTCATTTATTCATTACCTCCTGTTATTAGCTGCTGTATATCATCTTTAACCGGGAAAATTTGAGCGGATTGATAATCAAAGAACGTATGAAAGTATTTGATAATATCGTTGTTTGAGGCATCCTCAATGTTTAATTCAAGGTCATGCTCCAGGTCGCTCCTTATTGATACGGTCCTTTCCTGCAATTCCTCCAGGGCCTCAATATAATCTGACTCGCTGCTGCCCCTTATCTGTTGACTGTATATTAAGTACCGCTGCCGCTGAATCATCCTCCGGGAGCGGGTGAACGTATCAGCATATTTGATATATTGCTTTAACAGCTGCTTTTTTATTTCATCCTGGGTGTTTTCTAACGTTTCCTTTTGAACGGCTATATACTTTGTTAGATCCACGGGCTGCGAAACTATAACTTGTTGAATCGGATACTCTAGACCCATTAAAAAATCCTCGTATTTATCGAAAACTTGATTCATTTCAAAATTGCTCATAAGCTCCATGTTCCGGGTACTAACCTTTAATATTTTCACTAGCTTGTTATCTGGAGTAATAAGAAGCCCTGCATGAATAGCTTTGATGGGTATATGTTTTTGAACGGTGTTTTTCTTTGCTTCCTCTTTAAATTTTTTATAGCCCTTAAAGGTTGGTTTTATCATTGTCGAACCTCTCTTTCTTGTATGAGAATCTTTTTTGCTTCAATGCGTAAATCAAACCAGCTTTTACGTTGTACATAACTGGTATGTTCTTTCTAACTGGCCTGTCATACACCAGGTAAAGGGGAACGCCAATTAAACAAACAATCAAACCAGCTTTTACAAGAATACTTACAGAAGGCATGTAAAATATTCCTACTGATAATAAAGCAGAAGGAGCTAATGCTTTTATTAGCTCCTTAACCTTTACATCACCGAATATTGATAAGCCTTTTTCAACGTTTTCTGGTATGAGAAATTCCTTTTTTTCTGCCATAAAGTAACTCTCCTTCCTACATGACTAATCCGCCAATCCATTTCATGATTACTCCAGCGGTTAAAACTAAGATCAAAATACCTCCTGTTCCCTTCATGGATTCAACAATTTCCGATTTTCTGTGTTGATTTGTTCCCGAAAACTTATACATAAGGCCATAAACCATAATGGCTACGGTTGCAGCGGGGATTGATAGACCTAAAATTAAATTTCCAATACCATCAAGAACGTTTTCAAACATGGCTTCCGGTGATTCTGCCGCAAATACAAGCCCCGGGGCTGCTGTAATAGCTCCGAATGTCATAAACTGAACCGATTTTTTAAATATTTTGTTGTCCTTCAATCTTTTAATCATAAAATCCCATCCTTTTTTATTTTGATTTGAATAATCTAAACAGCCGTTTGATGATTTTCACACTGAGAAACAAGTAAATTACCGCAAAAATTAATCCGGTCATTCCTGCCGCTTTTTCAATCCATGCTGGAAAGTCTGCAAAGTAAATCCAATAATCGAACACGGAAGCGATTGAAGCCACTATAAGGAAGACCGCTCCTAACATTAAAAGATTCACTATTTTCATGACATACCCCCTTTTATAAGTCTCAATAATGCATAGATGATTAAGTAATTTATTTTTTTAAGCCAGCTATAAAGCCGACAAATGCGGAACCAATAATTACAACAATGGCAATCAAGCCTGCTATAAGATCAGTTGAAATCATTTAAAATTTACCCCCCTTTAGGGAACGAGAAGCTAAGGGAGCTGTTACCCATAATATAAATAACTCAAGCCAACTTTTGACGTACATGCTGACAAGCACCGCACTAGATAGGGCCATAAACAGAGCCAAAACGATAGTAATTGTCATTAAAAATTCCTCCTTTTTATTGTATAGATGATTAAATGGTTAGCTTCTAAACACATCCTTTACGGCTCTCCATGCAAGCATCCATAAACGAAACATGCTATCAAAAGAATTTGAGATCATTTTGAAAACCATATAAAGAAACAATCCTAATGCAAGAAATCCTCCGAATAGTAACGCTGCAACTTCTAAAAACTCTGAAGCGCTCACTATTTATCACCCCCTTTGTGCTTTTTTAGGTACTGGATTAATGCAAGCTCAACAATTTCCCGCTTCTTCATTCCGTTTTCCAGGGCATAAAGTGACATTTCATAGAAAACCTTTTTATTAATGGTTGCTGTTAAATTCGCTTCTTCCTTTGGCTGCATTTTATTATCCCCCTCCCTTCCATGTTATGTTGTTTTAATGTATAGATGATTATATTTCTTCTTGTTTCCAATATTACATGGTTACATTAAACAATGCAAGCATTATTTTCAGACAATTTTAAAAGGCTGCTCACCTGGAGCAACCTTTAACCGATTTAAAATATTTTGTTTTCGCTCATGAAAGCCTCATATAGGCAGGATTCAATATAAAAATGGAGCGGAACCCCTTTTTCTGTAGATCCTTCATGTGCTACCTCATAAATATGTAGCGGAATTGTAACAGAAAAAGGCTCTTTCCCTTCGCCTGGAAGGTCTGGAATCCCCTCATATACTCCATTTTCAATTGATTCTCCAATAAGAAAGCTAATACTTAAATAATGATCCTCGGCATACTGATAGATCTTTTCTTTTAGAAGCTGATTGATTGGAACTGTTATTTTCCTGGTTTCTCCTTCACTTTCGATTAATGCCCGGTGCTGATCCGGCAGCTTCTCAAAATAATCAGATACAAGCAAACCGATAAAAGCCCCTTTTTTCATATCGAACCGCTCTTTCAATTCATCCACTTTTTCAATTAAATGAACAGGCATAGAAATAGCAAAATGCTCTTTCTCCAGGATTACCGTACTTTCTAAATTCAATATTTGTTCCTTTGTTATGTCGTTCTCAAATTGGTTAGAAATCGCGTACATAATCATAGCAGCTTGTGACACTCCTAAATTATTAGAAGCTGCTAATATTCGTTTTTTCGCTTTTTCTGACAATTTGATTGAAACTCTCCTGGTGTCTCCCCGGTTTAATCTTGGCACGTAATCCCTCCTTTACCTTTTAATCATCTATCCCCATTTTAGAGTATTCTTAACCGTTGCTCAAATACCTCCAAATGCACCCCAAAAGAGAGGGAAAAGCTAAATAAAATATAAGCTCTAACCCCATATTCCACCCTCGTATGAGGGGACGGCAGAGTTAAAACCATGCTTACGGCATGGTAAAAGCCATGCTGCGCATGGTCTGGGGTTTATGACTGCCGTTTTGTTGATTTTCATACAGTAATCATTTATACTTGATTTTAAGCATAGTATAACGTATGAAGTAGGGCAAAATACAGCCTTACTTATTTATTACAACGTTTTAATCATCTATGCATTAAAACAACCAAAATAAAAAGGTAAAAGGAGTGTTTAAAAATGGCTGTTAAAGCTAGAAAAACTTATTCCCTTGATAGTGAATTGGCTTCCAAGTTTGAGCAGATTTGCAAAGAGAAGGATATACCTTACTCAACCATGATAGAAAGATTACTCGAACAATTGATAACAAAGAATGATGAATTGTTCGTTGATGAACTTTACGCTCCGCGGATCTCTGGCATGGTTGAAAGTGCTGTTAAAAAGGAGGTGGACCGGTTAGCAAAGATGGTTTATAACAACCATGTTGATACAAACGCGGTACTAATTGGAATCCCTTCTCTCTATAAAAAGATTCAAAAAGGAATGGAGGAATCCCTGGTTAATTACATGAACCCTCAATTACTCCAGGATGACATATCCCCGCTGTATGCAGGATTCGTTTATGGTGAACATGGAGTGCAAATGATTAATTCATTACGAAACAAATCAAGAGAAGATATTCAAGAAAGAAAACGAAACTCCAGGAAAGGAAAATGAATGAATGTTTTCTATCAGTTATACAAAAAAACTCAGTGACGCGAAACAGAACGGAAGGTATATTTGCTTCCGGGAGCGTTACGGAAAAGAGGAGAATTTAGGAGTATTTAACGATAAAACAGATAACGCCAACATTCATAAATTCAATAAGGATCTAGAGGATAAAAAAACACAACATCCCTCTGTTGCTGTAGCTCATAAAATGCTCTTTTCTATGTCCGGGGATGAATGGAACAGATCAGGATTTGAACCTGGAGACTTTCAAACACTTGTTAGAAATGTAATGAAGGATTATGAACAGCAAACAGGCAAGAGACTAACCTGGATAGCAGCAGAACATAGAACTCCAGGTCATCCTCATGTGCATGTTTTAGTTAAATCAGTTTATCACGATAAAGACGGTGTACCTTATCGCCTCAAGTTTGATAAAGATGATAGCAATTTTTTAAAAAATTCATTCCAACGAGAAAAGAACTATTTAAGAGGCTTTGAGGTTGAAAGACCTGACAAGACACACGAATACAAGCCAACGCGAAATCATGGAAAGCGGGCCACTAATGACATAACTAAAAGCCTGTTGAACCATGTATTAAACGAAATGAGGCAAGCAGAACGGGAAATGGAGAGAGAAAGACAAAATGAAAGGGATAGATAAACAAGATGGAATTTATACTCGTTATGATCTTTGCTTTTACTGCTAATATCTATAGTTATTTTCAAATAAAGAAAGGAGTTTTTACAAATGAAGATAGATAAGAAAAAGCTGTTATCCTCTTTAGGTACTAACGGCCTGGTTATAGGGGGAGCGGATTACATCCTAGGAGCTGCCATTAAATACATTCCTAAGTATCTACACGTTGCAGCGGATCCGGAAAAGGCTCAACAAATGGGGGTGAATATCCTTCATGAATATGTTTTAAACCCTGGCAACGCTTTATCAATCGCTTTAGAGCACCCTCAATTACAATATGCTGCTGCTGCCGCCTTTTTTGGACTAACGATTAAAGATATGATCCAACATAAAGATCATAAAGTTGAAAGTGCCGCTGATTATGGAGCTTTTGGAACGTCTAATTTCTTAACACACAAAGAAATAGAGAAGGATGCACAAGATTTTTCATTGTCGCTCAATACTCCAGGTACAATAATCGGAATGACCGACAACAAGCCGCTGCTCCATGTTGAATCAAGCTATAAAAATAGAAATGTCGCGGTGTTTGGTATTTCCGGCACTCAAAAATCTAAGTCATTCATAATTCCAAACATATTAAACACTTCTAAGGATTCCATCATTGTTACGGATCCAAAAGGTGAGCTCTACGAACAAACAGCGGAAGCAAAGAGAAAACAAGGTTATAAAGTACACTTAATTAGCTTCCTGGAGAATGAAAGTAAAAGCTCTGATCGTTATAACCCGCTTGATTATGTAAAAAGTGAATCTGAAGCTGATGAATTAGCTTTTTCATTGGTTGTAAATGCTAACGGACTACCCGCTAACGGTGATATGTTCTGGATCAATTCAGAAGCTGACGTAATATCAACCATGATTCAATATGTTAAACACTTCTTACCAAAAGAACAGCAGCATTTAGGAAGCGTTTATAATATCCTGGTGAGCGGTGAAAAGAAAATAACAAAGCTCTTTTCAGAAATAAAAGATTCACACATTGTTAAACGCTCATTCAATGGATCTTATAAAACAAAAGAGGATAAAATGAAAGGTCAAATAGTGGGCGGTGCTGCCTCTGCTTTGAAGCTTTGGAAGCTCGATGAAATAAGGGATTTAACCTATAAAACAGATATTAACTTTGAGGACATAGGAAAAGAAAAAACGATTGTTTATGTAAGAATACCGATTGCTAAGAAAAACGCGCGGCCGCTTGTAGCAACATTCTTTAATCAAATGTTCGATAGCTTTTATTCCCTGGGTGACAGGAACAACGGTAAACTACCGAACCCGGTTAGGCTGCTGCTTGATGAATTTAACAACATTGGAACTATCCCCTTATTTGAAGAAAGGCTATCTACAACCAGGAGTTATAAAATATATGTGTCTATGGTCATTCAATCCCTGGAGCAGCTGCGAGATAGATACGGAAAAGGAAAAGCCGCTGAAATCATGGATAACTGCGACACTACTATGTTTTTAGGAACCAACGATGAGGAAGCAAAGGAATATTTCAGTAAAAAGTTAGGCACTACAACAATCCGTATTCAATCAGAATCAGAACAAAAAAATGATAAAGGGGAATCTTTGGGAGAATCAAGAAATTATGTTCAAAGACCGCTCCTAACTACTGAAGAACTAGGAAGATTACCGGACCATCAATCACTTGTATTTATGAGAGGTAAAAAGCCAATGAAACTAAATAAAGCTTTTTATACTCAATTAGATCAACTTAACTCAATGGTTGATAAACCAACAAATCTATATGATTATGAAGCTCCTTTAAGAAATGATTATGAGGTTTTTGTGCCTGGAGAAGTTAAGATAAAAGACAAGAAAGAAGCAGCTGCAACCGCTGATCCGGCAGCTGAAGAAATAACGGATAGTGAACAGCTAGAAATGAAGGAGAAAAATAAATCATTGGTTGCTGTTGCAGCGGATCCACTAGATGAAAACCCGGATAAACAGGATAATCAGGAAGTTGATGGATTTGAAATTTAATCAACTATACCTAAAAGGGAGGAATGAAAAACATGATTACCGAATGGATAAATGATTACCTTATTGATTGGATGGAAGGCATGCTGCAAGGAGCCTGGAAACTGATAGAAAAATTCACCCTATCCGAAACAAACTTTTCAGAAACTGGAGTTATAGGGGAGGTGCAACAATGGTTTTTAATTTCTTCGATTAGTATCACTACTTTATTTATTATTTTCAACCTTATGAAGCAAATGACCGCTATGTTAGGAGGTTATACAAACAGATCCATTACAGAAATAGTTATGAAAGGAATCTTTGGTGTTACCTTTGCTTACGCTGCCCCCTGGCTTCTCATTAACATCCTGTTAAAAGTAGCAAACGCCTTTACTGCTGTTTTTATAGCAAAGGGAATAAATATTGACTCACTTAAAAAGATCATGGATATTACTAACGATGTTTCAACGGCTATGGTTTGGTGTTTGTTGGCTATGTGTATTGCTTTTGTATGGCTCATGTTCCAATACATTATAAGATGGGCGCAATTGATTATTTTATGGGTTATGGCTCCTTTAGCAGCCTCCACAATGGTTAATGAAGAAATGAACGTTTTCCCTGCATGGTGGAGAGAGGCCGCTGCTATTGCATTTATGCAGCCGCTCCAGGTTATGATCCTATACTTTGTTGTAAACCTTGTGGGGAGCGCTCAAAAAATGGAGGATATGTTTTTAGCTTTAGGATTAATGTTTGTTGTGATTGTATCCCCTTCCTGGTTACGAAAATTCCTTTATTCAACTGGAGCAGGAAAAAGCATGATAAGCGCGGCAGGGGGAGCCGGAAAAATGGCTATGATGAAACTAATGTATAAACGATAGGAAGGGATGTTTACATGTTAAAGCATTTTAAAAAAGATCTTAAAATACTTGCGGTGATTATCGTTGCTTCTTTGCTTATGGCCTTGATTGTAACAGCAACCCTTAACAAAATTTATGTAGAAAGTGAACCCGAAATATCCAGGGCGGCAAATGAAGCTGCCCCGGATCCTTCTATAACTATGGAGGATGTTAAACAGGTAAAAGAATATACCAGGGATTTCTTTTTAACCTTTGAGGAAGGTAAATCAATAAAAGAAAAGCTCTATAATGAGCTAACATTCCAATACTTCAGCAAAGACTTTTTAGAGAATCAATTTCCCGCTGATAAAAGCGCTTTGTTTTTTAAATACAGATGGAACTTTGTAAGCGAAACAACCGGACTAAACGAACAGCAGAAACCTACAGTAATCAAAACGGGAGCGGTAAAGAGCTTTGAGATAGAGGAAATACAAAAAGACAACGTTAATCAAACTATAACTGCTTATGTACGAATGGATCTATTAAACCCTAATCAAAGGCATTGGATAGAGTGGAGGAATATACCGGGGGAAGGATGGAAAATAAACGCCCTATCCTTTGTCGGATCTATAGAATCATTAAATCAACCGCTCTCACCTAAAAAATATTAACGAGAATTGCATCTAACGGCCAACTACCCACGAAAACAAAAGTAATTCGCTTGTATGGCGTTTCTCTGCATCATAAAATAAGCCCCGCGCTATAATAGCCGGGGTTTTCCTTATGTATTGGATTAATAAATTAAAAACCTCGCCCTACTCACGGTTTGAACTAAAAATTTATATAAGCCGAAAACGAAACACCTTGATATGCCTGGAGTGAACAGAAAAACCCACCTCGCCTCACGCTTTTAAAAACCCCACTCGACTCACGGTTTTGAAAGTAAGGGGGGTAACATTAAAAAGGCCTGGAGGATCTACCCTCTAGGCCTTTTATTAAGTATCTATCTTATATACTGAAATTCTCTAATGATTTTTCTATCATTTCATCATTTATTCCAATGTATCTTAATGTAATGCTTGGTGCTGAATGTCCAAACAATTCCTGGAGCATAGCAACGTCTTTATAATTCTGATAATAATGATAACCAAACGTTTTTCTTAATGAGTGAGTGCCTATTTCATCTAAATCCAACTCTTTAGCAGCCTTATTTAAAATGCGGTAAGCTTGGACCCTTGTTATATGGCCGTTATTCTTTCCGGTCCTTTTCCTGGAAGCAAACAGCCAATCGTTATCATCTAATTTTGTTCTGTCTACATATTCTTCAATAACTTCTCTGATATGCAACGATAAAGGAACCCGCTTATTTTTCTCTGACTTTTCATCCTTAAAAATAATAGCCTTCTTCCGGTAAACGTCACTTACTTTTAATTTTACTAGGTCACCGATCCGTAACCCGACATTAATTCCCATTTCAAAAAGGAAATAGTCTCGATATGATTTTAATTTTAAATGCTCTCTCATTTCTTCAATTTTTCCCCGGTCCCTAATTGGTTGAACAGTTTTACTCATTTAATTTTGACCCCCACGTTTTAAATTCATTTTGTTACATTCAATGTACTTTTATTATACAATACGATACATTCACAAGACAAGGTTTTTTTATTATTCTTGTTATTCTTCTCAAACCCGCGCCACTACTGGATTTGCGCTATTTCGCCCTATTTTCGCCTATGTATCAAAAGATATGTTTTGATACATTCACTTATTTTAAGAAGGAAAACTCCATAACTGAGAGAATTATAATGTTATAATCCTATGCGTTATAAAACCTAAGAAGGGAGCGGGGAATTATGGACGAATTGCAAACGGAATATGAAAGAATGTACTCTCCGGGAGAAGTAGCGTTACACATAGAAATAGAAAGGCAAACCGTAACTAAGTATGCTCGACTGTTTGAAAATAACGGTTATAACTTCCATAAAGACGAAAAAGGGAATCGCCTGTATTCTGATACAAACGTTTTAATGTTTAAGGATCTTATCAATAAGCGGAATAAACCCGGCATGACTCTTGAAGCGGCCGCAAAGTCTTTAACAGACATATATAAAAGCAAGTCTGTAACTGATACCGTTTCAAATGATTCTGACGAAAAAGCGAATTATGCTGCCATTATGGAAAAGCTGGAATCATTAGAGGAAAAATTCAATGAACAAAAGGAGTTTAATAAAAATTTAGTGCTGGAGCTGCAAGCAAGCGAAAAACGCACCAAAACCCTTATAAACAATAAAGTTGAATCTATGCAGCAATCATTATCGGAACATGACCGCATAAGACAAGAGCAATTAGAAAAAGACTTAGAGCGTTATAGGCTGGCCGCTCCAGAAATAGAGGAAGAGGCAGCGGAAGAAGTAGCTGCTACAACCGAACAGCCGCCTAAAAAAGAAAAAAAGGGATGGATGGATAAATTATGGCCCTTTTCATAACAGCAGCCATACAAAAAAAGAAAAGCCCTCCAGTCATCGACTGAAGAGCCTTTCTTTCTCGCCAATTAGAACGTTACGTTCTATCCTTATGCCTTATATAAGAAGGATACCATCATTATAGCATATGAACCAAATCCCCCGGCCTTGTTCCGGGGGTGTTTAATGCAATTCGCTGTACATCCTTTTCTGTCGAGGTGAAAGTGCATCAATACCGATTTTTTCAGCTGTTCGTTCTATATCTTCTCTTTCTTGCTTCACTTGCTCATAATACAAATCTAGATCCTTTCGGCAAAGTTTTAAATGTTGGCCGGGGAAAAGCTCCGACTCCAGCCTATAAATTGTGTCTATTTCACTCCCCGGATTCCCTATTTTTTTAAAGCAATAATCGCAACTCGCACCTTTTGCATGAGTGACATTCATTTTAAGCAGCTCCTTTTATTCATCGTCTGGAATCTGGATAGAGAGCAAAACAGGCTCGAAAGTTGTTTCTGGATCCTTTTCTTTTGCTCCTAAATACATGTAAGTTGCCTTCAGATTTTCGTACCATACATCAAGACTGTTATATCCCTTTAAATCGGCTTTTGAACCTTCTGCTAACTTTATAAAAACATCCCGGTAACTATACAAGCGGTCAATTACATGTTCTTCACTTAATCGGCAATAACGAATACAAGCCTCTAAATCTCCTTGATGTACAAGAGGCTCTAATTCTTCTAACTCCTTATCCCTTTCCATGCGCTCTTGCCATGTTAGCCTTTTTTCCTCTTTCCGCTCCCTGGCTTTAGATTGCAGCCCCTTCTCCATTTTGTTCAAGCGGGCATTCAAGCTCATAAAATCCCCCCTGTTATTCCTCGTCCTGCTGCTGCTCCAACAATTCCTCTATTTTGTCCATTCTCTCGGAAAGGTCGCCCATTTCCATTGACTTCAAAGCGGTATTGGAAAGGGTTGCTATGGTTTTGGCCTTATCTATGGTCATTTCACCATCCTGGAGCAAGATATTTATAACCCGATTAAGCATTCTCCTTACGTCCTGCGGCTTTTTAATCCGTATATTTTTAGAGAATTCGCTTTCGTTATCGGGCATAATTTCAACTCCTTATTTTAAGTAATGGCAAAAATGCTGTTATAGCACCTATTCCCGCGTTTGTAAGACAACAAAAACCGCGAAAAAACCCCGCTTATCGTTACAATATGTGTAGTGATCCCCCACAGAATCTATATAAAAGCCCCTGTGTGCTGTTTTAGTGATCTCGGGTAGTTATACTCTCATAATACCTTTGCTGTTAAATGTGAGCCGTCCACGGCCTATTTATAAGAGTCAAAATGATTTACAGTACATACTCATTGCAAATCACCCCCGTTCAAAAAACTTTACGGGGGTAGATTCCCTTACAATGGATCCGGTCCAGCTGCTACAACGTCCCTTGCTGGTGTGCCGATTCTTCCGACTTTATCCCCTGCAATAACTTCACGGTCCTTGCTCTGGCCTTTAAGTTTATTAATTCTTTCCTCAAGCTGTCGTTTCTGTTCTGGAGACATACTTTCCCCTGATTCCTGCGGGCTTTCCTTACGTTCTTTAAACCATTCCGGGATAACCTCTTTACTATTGCCTTTCTCGTTACCTGAAGCGGCTGCTTCCTGCTTTGCTACTTTCTTATAAAGCTTAACGTTCTCCCTCATAACAGCATTAAAGCTTTTAATAGACTTCAGCCTTAATGAATAATCTAGAGCCTCTTTATAGACGGATAACGTAACATCACTGTCTGATTTGTGAATTAAATAATTTTTTTCAATATCTGAAAGAGTGATATTCAATCTATCTATCCTGTTTTGATCTTGAATTTCTAAAAGCAAAAAGTCTTTCAAGTCATCCGGTAGAATATTAGATTTTAAAACTTCCTCTTGATGGATTGATTTATATTCAGTCTCGTTAAAGTCAGTCTCTCTAAGTTCAGTATCATTACGGTACACTTTCTGGACTTCTAGCGGTACACTTTCTGGACTTCTAGCGGTACACTTTCTGGACTTCTCTACGGCCCCAACGGTTTGAGCGGTTATTTCTTGCTCTTTATCTGTTTCCTTTTGATCGGTTGCAGCAGCTTTTTCATCGTCGGATCCATCCTCCATTTTCTTGATTTTATAAACGTCTTCTTTCGTTACGTCTGGACGGAGTATATAAAGCCTGTCTGTCTTTCCCTGTCCTTGTTTCTTGTTTTCTAGTAATCCAGCATTAATTAATTCCTTTCTTACATTGGAAATAGTTGTTTTGCTCCCTATTTGTAAGATTCTCATAAGGTTTTCATTGGAATAGAGGAAGTAAATGCGCCCTGTTTCCTCTTCCACCCATCCATTTTCTAAACTTAAATCGGATCTATCCCTAAGAATAGCCCATGCTAACTTTGCGTTACTGGACATTCTTATATATTTTGGATTTGTCATAAATACTTTTGGCAGCTGAAAATGTCTTTCTCTGTAATCGTCATAAATTGTGTGATATTTACCCATAATATTTACCCTTCTTCCTCTGTAATTTTTGGAAAAAAGGCCCTTACCATTGTAAAAAGTCTACTGATTGCATATAATTATACTCACAGTTTATTAGGTAAAGGCCTTTTTGCCCTGGCCTTCTTGCCTTTTAATTTTTGGAAAAAGACCTTGTGAATGACATTCCGTAACTCTTGCCGGG